>NZ_CP108216.1:0-13552 GCF_045160825.1 Streptomyces sp. NBC_00104
CGAATCGCTCGGCACGCGGCCGCGGAGGTACTGCTCGAGGAACTGCCGGCAGCGGGCCTACGAGGAGCGGCGCCTCGAGGCGCAGGTGCGGGAGGCGCGGGCCGCTGCCCTTGCTGCTGCTCTGCGCGGAGCAACGTCACGTGACAGTGGAGGAACGTCACGTGACGTTGTGCCGGAGCAGGGGGCAACGTCACGTGACGTTCCCCAGCAGTTGCCAGAGCAGCGGTACTTCGTCATGGGCGGGGTGGCGATGCCGATCGAGCGGCGCCCTCGAGGGAGCGGGTAGAAACGCCAGAGCCCCCGCCGGGACGTGGCGGGGGCTCTCTGGTGTCCGGTCGGTGCTGCGGTCATCCCTCGATCCGGCTGCGGGCGCCGATGCCCCGGGCGGTCGACGTGATCTCGGTCCGCTTGATCACGGTGCCCTTGTAGATGTTCGTGGTGGACGCCCGGCGGGCGCGGGAGATGGCGCCGCCAACGGCCATGGCTGCGAACCCGATCCCGGCGAACGGGGCGAACATGCCGATGACCCCGAGCAGGGTCATCGAGGACAGTCCCTCGAGGATGAGCCAGGCGCCGCAGCCGATGCCGGTCACGCCGGCGCCGATGCCGATGGACGCCACGGCGACGCCGGTTGCCCACTCGGGGACGATCCGGCTGTCCGGCTGCGCGACGGGTGCGGCGGTGCCGATGGCCGGGGCCGGGACCGGGGACGTGTCGCGGAAGCTCGTCACGACCGGTGTCGCCTCCTCGAGCCGGTACGCCTCCCGGATCAGGCGGGCCGCCTCGGCGGAGGCCTCGGAATCGGTAAGGGGATACTGCGGGTTGGTGGTCACGGGAGCCTCCGTGGCTGTCGGGCGGGCCGCCCCGGTTGCTGCGGGGCGGCCTGCCGTCGTTCGGTGTGTGGGGCGGTGTGCGGTCAGGCTGTGCGGCGGTGTGCGGGGCGGTGTGCGGCCCTATTCACACGCCGTGTGACGTGGGGATTCGCGGTGTGCGGCTGTGCGGGGGTGTGCGGCTGTGCGGACGCCCGTCAGACCCCTGCGAGGGCGGGAATCAGGCGGTAGACGCCCTCCTCGCCGGTCGCGGCCAGGCGGCCCTCCTGAGCCATCCGCTTCATCTCCCGGGAGACCCAGGACCGCTCACGGCCCAGCTGATCGAAGTACGGCCTCATGTCCTTCACGGCGACCGTGCCGGGGCCGACAGAGGCGAGCATCTCCACCAACTCGGCGAGCAGCTCGCGGGCCTCCTCGGTGGACGGGGGGTCCCCGGCCGGGAGCTCCGTCGTCGCTCCCACGGGCGGGAGATCGGCAGTCACGTCGAGGTCGGCGTCCTCCGCGTCGACGAGCCGGGCGACCTCCTGGGCGGACTGCTGTTCCTCGGTGAGAGCCGGGGCCGGGGCGACCGGGGCGCCGGCGCGGGCGCGGCGGTTGGTGAACAGCTCACCCGCGACCTTCTCGGCGGCGGCCGCCGTGACCGGGCCCAGCTCGGGGCGCACCCCGGCGAACTGCTGGACGACCCATGCGGCGGCCTTCTCGTACTCGCCGGACGGGCCGGTCCAGAACGTGCGGGCCGGGTTGGCGTACAGGTCTTCGTCCACCCCGGCGCTGACCAGGTAGACGTACCCCTTGCGCTTGTTGCCCCACGCGGCCGGGTTGGCGCCCGCGTCCAGGACCTCCTCGGGGAGGGCGAAACCGGCGTCGTCGCCCCGGACCCCGAAGCACATGGCGGCGGGCAGGCTCGCGCGGGTGTCGGTGGACAGCTGGTAGCCGGAAGCGCGCTGCATCGAGACGACCAGCGAGACGCCGGCGGACCGGGCCTCTTGGGCGATGCCCGTGAACACGTCGTCCCCCAGCTCCCGCAGCAGCTTGGCGGCCTCCTCGAACCAGGCGACCAGGTACGGCATACCGGGGCAGCCGCACGCGCCCGACGTGGCGCAGGAGTGAGCGGGGTCGTTCTGCTGCTCGGCGGCCGCGGGCTCCCATGCCCGGTACGCGTGGTCGCGCAGCCAGGAGGTCCGGGCGGGGATGACGGCCTGGACGGCGGCGACCATGGCCCCGGCCGACGGGGTGTCGAGGGCCGCCCAGTCGAGGGCCGGGAGCAGCGGCTGGAAGTCCTGCCCGGCCTTCGCCGCATCGGCCAGCCACACGGCCACGTCGCTGCGGGTCAGCAGCTCAAAGAAGAGATCCAGGGCGCCCTCGGTCTTACCGCTGCCGGTCATCCCCATGACCAGGAGGTGGATCGCGTCCAGGAGCGGCAGGACCAGGTCGCTGCCGTCGTCGTAGACACCGATGCGCAGCGGCACGGCGACGGACTGGCCGGGGGCGAACGGGCCGGGCCAGCGGGTGGCTTCCTTGAGCATGTCCTCGGGCACGATGACGAACTGGCCCTTCCTGGCGGAGTCGGGGTCGTGCTGGACACGGATGGCGGTGGTCGGCACGTCGAGGGCGGACGCGATACGCGGGATGGCCTTCGCGACGTCGTCGTTGGTGAGTTCACCGGCGGGCAGTTCGTAGGGCACGGTGACCCGGTTCGGCTCGACCCGGACGTCGCGCAGCTTGGTGCGGGCCAGGCCGACCTTCTCGAGGAGTCCCTTGTCCGAGTCGGACCCGGAGCCCTCGGGCGTCGACGAGCGCATGACCTGGCGGATGTTCCACGACAGGGCGAGCGTCGCCCCACCCATCAGGTACAGGTCGGGAAGCGGGCCGGTGAGCGGGCCGGACAGCGCGGCCGCGGTGAGCCACGCCGACCCGGCCGCCACGGTGATGGCGGAGTGGAGCCGACGCTGCGGGCCGGTGGCCTTGCCCGCCCACCAGGTCGCGGCCGTCAGGGCGGTGGACGCGAGGGTGAGGCCGACGCCCGCCCACGGCGACTCCGACCACATCACGTTCGCGCTGGCACCCGCCACGCCGACGCCCGTCGTGACGATCCACGGCGGGGTGTACGGCTTGGCGCGGTGCCACAGCCAGGCACCCAGCCCGGAGGCTGACGAGCCGGAGTTGAGCCGGTCTTCCTGCTGCTGAGCAACTTCCTTGCTGGCCATGGAGGTACCGCCTCTCAGAACTTGAACGGGTTGGTGGTCGCGGCACGCTGCGGGCGCGGACGCATCAGGTCGGCGTACTCGCGCTGGAAGGCGGCATACGCGGCGACCGCGTTCTTCGCGGCGGCGGTGGCCCCGTCACCGGCCCGCTTGAGCTTCCAAGCCACCTTCTTGGCGCGCATCTTGGTCTGGATCACGTTCTCGCCCGGCAGCGGCATGGACTGGCCCAGCCGGGCCTCGAGGATCTTGGCGGCCATGGCCAGTTCGATGGAGGCCTGGAGCATCAGCGCCCGCAGGTGGTTGCAGTAGTTGCGGACGTCGTCGGTGTTGTTGAACTCGGGCTCCCCGAGGATGAACTGCGACTGACGACGTCCGCCGCGCGCGCCGCCGTTGTTCTGCGTCCGGTTGATGTTCACGGTCACCGGCGGGACGAACGCGCCGCCCATCGCGCCGACGAAACCGCCGGCCGCCGCGCCCGCGTTCGCGAACTTGGTGCTGTCGCCCGGACGGTTACGCCCGTTTCCGTTGGCGCCGGTCTGCGGGGGGACGTTCCGTGTTCCTGCCATCGTGGGTTTCTCCTGGTCAGTGAGTTCGGGTTACGGACGGCTGTCCGGCCCTCTGCCGTCCCCGGGCCGCTGCTCCCCGGGGGCGACAGGGGACCGTCAGTCCTCCGCGCATTCGCACGTACAGCCGCGGCCCGCACAGCGGCCGCAGTCCTGGCAGGTGTCGCAGGCCTTGCAGTGGTGGCAGCCGCGCGGGACCGGCGGCCAGCAGTCACAGCCGGTCGGCTCCCACGGGTCGGGCGAGCCGAAGAGGTTGAACTGCCCGGCCGTGGGCGCTTCGGGGGCACGCTTCGGGGCGCGGGGCCGGATGCGGCGGGCGGTCACCGGGCACCCCCGACGGCGAGCAGCTGGTCGTCGTCGACGTCGACCAGGGCGAGCAGGGTCGGGTGTTCCTCGGCGGCCGGGACCGCGTGCAGCGGTACGGGCTCGGTCGTCTCGGTCGGCTGCTCCTGGTCGACGTCGACCCCGGCGGGCGCCGGCGCTTCGGTCGACTGCTCCTCGGTCGGCTGCGACTCGAGGGCGAGCAGGTCCCGGATCTCCCGGGCGCGGGCTGCACCGACCCGCAGCGCGGTCCGGATCCTCTCTGCCGACTCCTGGTCGACCGCCGGGAGCTCCCGAGCCTCGGTCAGCAGTTCCTCGAGCGTCCGGCGGGGCGCAGTCGAGCGGGCGGCGGCCGGAACCGGTCCGGTCTTCGGTCGGGTGTTGGTCCGCATCGGTCGGGGCCGCTCGGTCGGGGTCGACTCGTCGGCGGGTACGGGCTCCGGGTCGGGGTCGACCGGGGCCGACTCGACAACGGGAGTCGGGGCGGCCGGGGCCGGGGTGGTGGACTGCCGGTCGGGCTGTTCAGCGGTCGACTGCTGCTCGCCGGTCGGGGTCGGCTCCGGGCGGTGGTGCAGTACTCGGGCTACCAGGTCGGAGCCGAAGTAGATGGCCCCGACCGGGAGCGCGGCCGCCAGACCGACGAGCGCCCAGTGGGCCCAGTCGTTGGCGGCGAGTCGGACCGTCGTCCCGGTCGCTACGTCGTGCAGCTCGGGCACGAGTCCGTGCACGTAGTTGAGGGTCAGCGAGGCGGCCGTGTAGGCGCCCAGCACCCGCAGCGCGGTACGGCGCGCGTCGTCGGTCAGTACGAGGGTGGCGACCAGGGCGAGCGCCATCAGTCCGTCGACCACGAACGGGTAGAGGACGGCGGCGAACTCGGGGATGCCGATGGCGGTGGCGACGTCCCGCAGCGCGGTCCACGACACGGCGAACGCCATACCGACGACCGAGCCGAGCGCGGCGACCAGGGCGACGCGGGCCTTGCCGGAGAGCAGGCGCCGGCCGGACGTCGGGAGAGTGGAGGTGCTCACTGCTGACCACCCCCGCGGAGCCGTTCGGCGGCGAGACGGGCGGCTTCGGCGGCTTCGGCCGCGCGGCGGGATTCCTCGATGCGCTGCTGGGCGAGCGCGTCTGCGGCTTGCTGCTCGGTCACAGCGACCCCCCGGGAATCCGGCGGGGCAGCGGCGGCAGGTCGGGGTGCGGGCGCGGCGTTTCGGTGTCGCCCGGGTGATCCGCCCTGTTGGGGGCGTAGGTACGGTTCCTCATAGGTCGCTCCAACCAGCGATCTGACGACGGCTCCCGGTCTTGCCACCGGGAGCCGTTCTACGTCCGGGAAGGTACGTATCGATCCGCAGTCAGGTACTTCTCGTACCTTGCGGTAGCCATGAAGGTACATGGCGTACCTGACAGGGTCAACCGGTGTACCTTGGCGAGTGACTGATGTACCTTCGAGAGGTACTGCCTAGCCGACAAACAGGGAGAAGCCGTGGCATACAAGGCACCGGAAGGGAAGGGGTATGCCGATGTGGCGGCCCACTTCCGCACGCTGATCAAGAACGGGGAACTCGCTCCGGGTGACTCGCTCCCGTCAGTGACCGAGATCCGCGACCAGTTCGGCGTGGCGTCCAAGACCGTGAGCCGGGCGCTGGCCCTGCTCAAGAGCGAGGGCCTGGTCACTTCTCGCGGGTCGCTGGGCACGGTCGTGGCGAAGTCCCCGATCGTCATCACAGGTGCGGACCGGCTGATCCGCATGGAGAAGAACGGGTTGCGCTACGCGCCCGGTGAGACCTCTTCAGGTCACCGCGTCATGCGCCGGTCGGTCTACGACCCGGAAGTCTGCACCGCGCTCAACTTGGAGCCCGGCGACGAAGCCGTGATCCGCATCCGAGTCTTCCGCCAGGACGACAAACCGACGTCGGTCGGCATCTCCATCTACCCGCCCCACACCACTGCTGCTGTCCCCGAGTTGGCTGACGACGTCCGCATGGTGAAGCAGTTCGACAAGCTCTATACCGAGCGGACCGGCCTCGAGGTAGTGAAGGGGCAGCGCACTGCCCACTCCCGGCACGCGTCCCAGGACGAGCTGGCCGCTCTGGAGATTGATGCCCCGCCGCACTCGGCCGTGCCCGTGACCGTCACCGTCGTGACCTTTCATGACGACGAGCGCGCGCTGGGCTACTGGGAGGACGTCTACGCCCCCGGCACGCGCGTACCGCTCTCGGACTGATGGGCGCCGGCGGCGAATTGCAGTCCCCGGAAACTCTGATCTCTCAGCAGTGCCACCCTGTCTGTTCAGCGACGGGGGAAGGCAGCCCGGACACAAGCGACACGCCGGGATAGCGTTCTCTCGGATCAACTCACAACAGAAAACAGGGAGCTGGGTTGCTCACCATGAGTGATCACAACCCAAGTAGGCGGTACTGAACGGCACCAAACGGGAGTAGACGCGAGTGAATGCGAGTCGCTGGCAACTCCGAGTAGTCCCGAGTGGTCCCCAGTGGTCCCGAGAGGCCCCGAGGCGGGCCTAGGTGGCGTTCCTGGCGAGGCCTCAGGGTGTCGCGTAGGTCCGGTACCGTCTCCCTAAGCACTAGAGCCGCAGGAGGGCACACATGGACGCACTGTCCAACGGCCCCGAGTGGTTGACGGTCAGTGAGGTGGCTCGGCACTTCCGAGTCTCCACACGAACCGTGACCCGCTGGGCCCTGAGTGGTCAGCTGCGGATGCGGCGGGTCGGGCCCACGGGCCGACTCATCCGGATCCATAGCTCAGAACTCAACAGCGAGCAGCACGACCTCCCGGCCTCTGCCTGATGCAGAAATGCGCTGAGGGCCCACCGCGCCAACGGTGGGCCCCCATGAGGCGCATTCCGGGAATCCTAGTCCGCCGGACAGCCACCCGGCGGGGACACGGAAGCGTTGCACTCTTCAGACCGGTGCAACGTCAGAGTAGCCACTGTTCCCTACGCAGGGAGCCATCGGGTTACTCACGTTGTCCACACGGGTGGCTGTCCTCTACCTCACTTTTGAGGCGCAGAGTGCAACAGAACCAGCAGGTCAGCGCACCTATCCCCAAAGATCCATCCACCCCCCGCGACAGCCCCGCTGTGGACGCTGTGTCCACGGCGGTTGCATCGCCCTCAGCGAACGCGACCGAGACGCAGCGGTCCGTGGCGCTCACGTGGGTGTCCCGTGGCTTCCCCGTCGTCCCCTGCTCGCGGGAGGACAAGCGGGCCATGGTCGGCGGGTTCCGTATCGACTCCGGCCCCGAGGATCTCGCCCCGTTCTCCGACCCGGAGCAGGTACGGGCCTGGTGGTCCGGGAAGTTCAAGCGCGCACACGTCGGGCTGCTCACCGGGCGCGGTGGTCCGGCCGGGCGCGGCCTGGTCGTCGTCGACTGCGACATGCCCAAGGGCGAGGAGCCGCTCGAGGGCCGGTGGTCCGGCTGCCACGGCGGTACCGACGTCCTCGAGCTGCTCGCCCGTGAAGCCGGTGCCGAGTGGCCCGACACGTACACCGTGCTCACGCCCTCGGGCGGACTGCACCTGTACTTCCTCCAGCCGGAGGAGGGCCCGGTCATCGGCTGCGCGACCGGCGCCGGCGGAAACCTCGAGCGGCCCCGGCCGCCGCACCTCGGTCCGCTGGTCGACGTGCGCGGGATCGGCGGGTACGTCATCGCGGCCGGGTCGTACTCGAAGGCACAGGGCCGGATGTACGAGCGGGTGAGCGCCCCGGACGTGCGGCCGCAGCCGCTCCCGGGTTGGCTGCTCGAGCTGCTCCGTCCGGCCGCTGCTCCCGCTGCTCCTCCCCGGCCGCCGTCGCCCTTGCGGATCCTGCCGACTGCCTCGCAGTCGGAGCGTGCGGCGGCTGGCGCCCTCGAACATTCCGTGCGCCGTGTCGAGAGCGCGTCGGAGGGCGAGCGCAACCGGCAACTGTTCTCGGCTGCCCGGTGGCTCGGGGAACTGCACGGCACCGCGCCGGACGTGTTGGACGAGACGACCGTGCGGGAGCAGCTGCTCGCCGCTGCTCTGCGCTCGGGGCAGACGGAGCGGGAGGCACTCCGAACGATCCGGTCCGGGTGGGAACGCAGCCTCTCCGGGACCGGGGCGGGTGCAGCGTGACGACAGTCGAGGACATGTGGGAGGGCGAGACCCTCGAGGACCGGCCGCGGCCGCCGGCCCAGCAGCGGAGGGTGGTCCGCCGACCCTCGAGGCAGCCCGTACAGCACCGCGGGCAGCTGCGTATGGCAGAGCGATTCCTGGCAGACCACCGGGACACGCTGCGGCACGTCCACGGGATCGGGTGGCACGAGTGGGACGGCGCCCGGTGGCTCATGGACGAGCAGCGCGTAGATCTCAACTACGCCGTAGAGACCGTGAAGAACGCCCTGCGAGAGCTCGAAGATCTGAGCGGGGACGAACGCGATGACCTGTACAAGGACATCCGGAAATCAGAGTCCGCCAGCGGACTCGAGGGCATGGTCAAGATTGCATCCGCCCGTCCGCCAATGAGCGTGGCAAGCAAGCAACTCGATGCCGACGCGTACCTGTTCAACACCCCCACTGGCACTGTGAACCTGCTGACTGGGGACGTGACGGACTGCTCTCGGGATGACCTGATTACGAAGGTGGCCGGCGCCGGTCTGGACGACGGCGAACCGGAGGAAGGCGACGGGGGAGCAGCCGAGTTCGTCGCATTCCTCGAGCGGATCCTCCCTGATGAGGAGGTCCGGTCGTTCGTACAGCGGTTCTTCGGCTACGCCATGCTCGGCAAGGTGACCGAACACGTGATGCCGATCTTCACCGGGAGCGGCGCGAACGGTAAGGGCACGCTGCGGGATGCCGTCATGAGCGCATTCGGTGACTACGCGATCGAGGTAGACCCGGCGATCCTCATGGAGTCCAAGCACGAGCGGCACGGTGCCTTCAAAATGCGGCTGCGCGGAGCCCGGCTCACCTTCTGCTCGGAGACGGAGAAGGGGAAGCGGTTCGCCGAATCGACCATGAAGCGGCTCACCGGTGGCGACCCCATCGAGGCCAACCTGATGCACAAGAACCCGATCACGTTCGACCCTTCCCACTCTCTGATCATGCTGACCAACCATCTGCCAGCAGTCTCCGGTGATGACCCGGCCGTATGGCGCCGCATCCTCGTCGTGCCGTTCGACGTGGTCATCCCGGAGGAAGAGCGCGATGGTGGTCTCCCCGACCGGCTCAAGAAATCGGCGCCGGCAGTCCTGGGGTGGGTCTATGACGGGTGGCTGGACTACCAGGAGCAGGGGCTCAATCCGCCGGAAGTGGTCAGGGTCCGGACGCAGGAGTATCAGGCTGCGTCTGATGTGCTCGGCAGGTTCCTCGAGGAGCGGACAGTCTCCAGCCCTCACGCCGTAGTGAGGGCCCGTGAGCTGTTCACCGCGTGGACGGCGTGGTGCCACTCGAGCGGCGAACAGTCAGGCACAGAGAAGGCCTTTGCCGAGTCCATGGCTAACCGCGGGTACGTCAAAAAGGATCGGAACATCGGTCGCGTCTACCTCGGCGTGATGCTTGCTGGAGTCGACGACGAAGACGAGTAACCCGCCGGAGAGCCGTCGCCCCCGCTGCACCGTGGCGGGGGCTCTCTGCTGTCCGGGGCAAAACGCTCTGACCTGGGAAAGTGGAGGGTGGTGGTGGGTTTCCCGGTTCTTTCCCATAGGCGCACGTATGGAGAGTTTCGGAAAACCCACCACTACCCTCCACTCTGGTTGCCTGACACAACCAAATGACGGCATCCGGCAGGACCGTCCACGACCTCCCCCGGGGGGTGGGTGACCCTCACAGCAGCCACCCACCCCCCGCGCTCGGGAGCCGGACCTGGAGGCAGTCCGGCGGGTGCCGCTCGAGGGTCGTGCGGCGGAGCCGCTCCCCATTGCTGTGACCCGCAGACGACGCCCGGAGAGCCTCGAGGAGCGGGTGAACGCTGGAACCCATAAGACGCTGGAATCGGGCTCGGCGAGGCGTGCCTTATGGCGCGGCACGTCGCGCGCGGGTTGGTGGTGCGGGTGTTGGTGCGAGCAGCTGCTCGCACGTGCGCGTGAGGGGGCGGGTATCCGGATGCGCGGAATCCTCCAGACCCGTACCGGAGGGCAGCGCCCATACGCTCCCGGTCCGGCGGAGGGCCCCCGGGGGGTGTCCCCCCTCAGCCCCCGGGGTGGCTGTCCCCAGGGACGCGCGGCCGGGTAACTGGGCCCAGTGACCCACAACTCGCTGTGGGCATGTACTGCCGTCAGTCCCGGACGGGTTGGGCGCCGGCGGGGGGCTCGAGGGCCCACGTGATCAGAACAGCGGGATTCGCGGGTGAGGAACTCCGGCTCCCCGGCGGGCGGCCGGTCGCTCGAGGGGGAGGCACCCCCCAGGGCAACGACATACGGGGGGAATCGGACGGGGGTGGGCCGTTCCTGCTGGTCGGGCGCTCGAGGGTCACACCCCCCCATTGTTTTTCTGAGCACGCGTGTGCGCTGCTGACCGCGACGGGCCCCCGGCGGATCGGTCTGGCGATTCCGACTCCCCTACCCCCGCCGGGTCGGCGAGCAGCTGCTCGAGCCGGGAGTATGCGGATGGTGGCCGGGTTGCCGACGACGTTCGGCAGTCCGTGCAGCAGCGTGGGGAAGTCGGCTCCGCACGGGCCCCTCTCGCGCGGTGGTGATCGTCTGGCCGACCCTTTGAACCTGACAGACCCCCGGCAGACCTCCCCGGCGTTCCGGCCTCCCCGTGCTCCGGGGTCCACCCCCCGGGCGGGATTCAACGTGCGGGATGTGGGTGCGGGGAGCAGCGCCGCCATGATCGCGGGCGGGTATTCGACTGCGGGGAGAAACTTCTCAGGGGGTCGCGGGGTTGGGATCCGGCCCGCGCAAAAAACCGGGCGAGCAGTGCGTGAGGGTCGCTCGCTGCTCCTCCTCGAGGGCGAGTCGGCCCCCCCCCCCGGAGCCTCCCCGTCGTTCCGGCGATGTGTCACGGTCAAGGGGTGTCCCGGGCGCGCGCGCGTTGGTGGGTCCAGAAAGTCCAGAAACCCCCGCGCGTGAGCAGGGGGGTGGACCGGTCCCTGTACGCGCGGGGAGGGGTGGAACCGGATACTGCCGGGACGACGGAGGGCCCGCAGCCACCCCGGCCGCGGGCCCTCGAGTTGGTACGGGTCAGGGGTTGGTCAGGTCGGCGAGGATCTCGCGGTGGGAGTCGTCGTCGATCCCGAGCGGCGTTCGTCCCTTGGCTACGTCGCCCCGGTACATGCGCTGTTGTCCGTCTGCCCACGTGCGCAGCCGGTTCCGGACGTCGTCCTCGGTGGTGCCGAGCGCGGCCCCGATCTGCTCCCACGTGGCGCCCATACGTCGGGCATCGCTGATGTACAGCCCCGTGTGCTCGAGGGAGCGGCGCACGCTCTCACGGAGGGCGAGCACTGCCACGGCGTCCGCGGCCGTTCCGCGGAGTCCGCGGCTCTCGTGGATACGGATGCGTTCCGCCTGCCATTCCAGCGGCGTGGCAGGCGGTACGTCGTCGGGCGTGCGGATCTCGATGGTCTGGAAGCGCTCGTAAGCGTCGGTCATGCGTCGGTCCTCCGTGTTTTGGGGTGGGTTGGGTTGGTCCGGTCGTGTTCCGTTGGCGGGATGTCGCGTTGGCTGGTGGTCGGGTTGGTCAGGCGGCGGCGAGCGCGCGGCGTGCCTCGGTCACTGCGGTGGTCGCGTCGGGCCAGCAGAAAAGGCGGTCGACGCTCAGAGCGCTGATGGACTCCTGCCACCCCTCGGTCGTCCAGGCGCGGCCGCCGCCGTATGCGGGAACGCTCACGGCCCACCCCATGCCGTTGACGAGTGCCTGGCGCCGGACGATGAGGGTCGTACCGCCGTTCTCAGGCAGGGGGATGCGGTACTCGGTGGCGTCTGCGGCCAGCGCCCGGACGCGTTCCAGCTCGGCCCTGAGATTGGAGATCTCCGAGAGGAGGTCTTCGCGGGTGCGGGGGTCGGTGTCGGTCACGTCGTGCTCCTGGTCGTCGTGGTCGGTCAGGTGAGCCGGGACAGGATGCGGTCGGCTCGCTGCCGCTTGATCTGCTCGCGCTCGGCTGCTCGTGCGTGCGCTGCCTGCTCGCGTGCAGCTGCTCGGGCGTCCGGGGAGAGCAGCCGGGCAACGGTGGTCGGGTGCCAGCGGCCGCCACGCTTCGAGGGGATGCCGGCGGAGTTGAGCCGGTCGCAGATACCGCGGATGGACACGCCCTCGGTCTGCCATGCGCGCATCTGCTCGAGGACGGCGGCCTCGTCGGAGTCGACGGTCAGCACCTTGTCGGCTGCACGCTGCCCGTAGGCCGGGGCCCCGTAGGCGTATCCGCCGGCGGCCGCCTTGGTCTTGCGCCCGTTGCGGAGCCGCTTGGTGATGAGTCCGCGCTCGAGCTGAGCGGCCGCGCCCATGACCTGACGGACGAACGTGCGCATCGGGTCGTCCTCGTCGTCGGCCAGGTGCTCGCCGTGGTCGACGGTGAACACGCGGCCGCCGTGCGCCCACACGACGGAGAGCGTCGCCTCCTGGACGGTCAGCTCGCGGGCCACCCGGTCGAGGTTCGGGGCGAGGATGCCGTCAGCCTCCCCGGCCGCGACGAGCGACAGCGCTTCGTGCAGTCCGGGGCGCTCGTCGTCGGCAGCCTTGCCGGTGATCCCGCCATCGGTGCAGACCTTGACGATCCGGATGCCTCCGAGCGCGGCGCCCGACGTGCGCGCCCACTTCCGGCAGTCCTTCTCCTGCGCCTCGAGGCCGTAGCCGTCGAGCTGTCCGGCGGTGGAGACCCGGAGCAGGATCACGAGTCGGAGAGCGGGAGTTCGGGGAGTCGTCGTCATGCCGCCACTGTACACAGTTTTTGGCATAGATGTAACACCCTATGGTCAGAGCCAAATTGGGTGTCAGGGCAGTCATGAGACGACACGAGCGGACACGACGGACGCGCGGCCGGGGGTCGGGTGACGGTCGGTCACCACCAACGGGCCCCGGCGGGAGGTTAGTCCGCTGATATCTGTAATACCCCGGTATGCCCGTATCGGGCGGGAGGCGGAGCGGAACTCGAGCAGGGGGTGGGCGACCCTGAACGCCCTTGTCACCCGCTTCTCTCCCCGTGGCGCGGCGCCGGTCCGGAGCGCGGGAGGATCGGCCCGTGACTCGTCGAGAGCTGGGCATGGGACCGACTGCGGACACGGCGGCCGGGGAGGCAGCAGGGGCGCGGCTGTTGCCCGTAGAGAGGCTGATGGACAGAGAGGGCGGCCGGGAGGCAGTCCAGGGCGAGCAGCGGCCGCAGACGGGCGTGCAGCGCCCCGGGCGGCGGCGGCTGGGAGTTCCGCCGGGCGGGATCGAACAGGCGCCGGTGTAAAAGTGCCAGAGGTGTACGGCGCACCCGGGTCCCCGGAGCAGCGGGTGGCATGACAGCTCTTGCAACTCGCGCGGGGGGACGTCGTCGCGCTCCTGGTCGTCGTCGTCCAGGGGGAGCGGTACGTGAACCGGATGACGTACGGCGGCCGCCGATGACGTCCCCGCCTCCCCGGCCGGGAGCTCCGCGCGGCTACGGTCTCGCCCATGACTGACGAGACGACGTCGCCGGCTGCCCCGGTGTGTGTGCGGGAGAGCTGCGAGCGCCCG